>JADJTG010000011.1 GCA_016711285.1 Sphingobacteriales bacterium | reverse complement strand
ATCAGGAGGCGCACCGCATTAAAACCTATATCTGCTCTTGGCGAAGTTTCACGTTTTGAATTATTTGGGTTTATGGCTGCAAACATAGAGAAAAACAAGCCACTTTATGGTTTTAGATGATTTATTTAAAATATTCTGCCAGAGATGAGGAGGTTCAAGCTATTAAATTATATTTTAGCCAGAAATAGCACTTTTTAATACACACTAAATTTTTTAAATCATAAACAACTCCGCTTTGGCAATGCTTTGTCGGCGGCAGTTACTTTTGTTTATATATTCGTCTGTAAAATGTTGTTTTGTGCTTTTTGGTTGTGAAAATTTATCAGTGTTATGTTCTTTTGAGTTTCCTTTTGGAATAGAAAGCGGGAAGTCAATTATCATTACGGAACGTTTCCGATAGACACAATTTGCCCGATATGATATGGATAATGTGCAAACTGTCAGTTTATTGTGCTTCTGTAATCGTATGTCCTTGATTTCGTATAAAACTTCTTTGTCAAGTCATTGTCTGTCAATGGATTTATTGCATCAAACAAACAAGCCCAACCTTCATTCCATTTTGCTGAGAGTTCAGTCCTATCGGCAATATCATTATCAAATTCTGCATCCTCGGTCTACTTCATTCTTTTCTCCATCAGTTGTCAAAATCTGTCCAGCGAGAAAGCATATTTCCCCACAAATGTTTTACGATGGTTTGCAATACTATTACTTTCTTGAACAAATTTCCAAAAGTTGTTCGTCTGAAAGTTGAGCAAATGTTTTTCTCGAGCATTTGTAATACTCAAATTGTTTTTTTGCACTCTCCTAAAGGAGTCGTTTTCATATTATTTTAGTGTTGTTGATTTTTGTTTTGTATATTTTATCATGATTGAAATTTGGATTTTTTTAATGCTCTTGAAAAATTATATATATATTATTTATATACCAACGAATATCTAAATTTATTTGTATATATTCAAAAATACAAATGTTTTTGATAAAAATTATATGAGATTCTTTTTCTGCCAAAAAGAGATTTGGCTTGTTCTTTCAAAAAATAAGAGCAAAAGATATTTGAAATGCGTATTTTGGATAATTTTCAAAAAAGCACCGACGGCGCGAATATGGAAGCCTTAAAAATCGTCATTACGCTTGCGTTAATCATCACCTATCATTCACTTAAGTACGGGCGTTTTGCGAAGCACAACAAGAAAGTCGCTCTCTGCTCAAACCCGCCCGACAGTGCAGGGCGACTCAACCTAGAACCACATTTACAAAAAAATATGCTCAGGTGTAAAGAAGAAAAAGAACTGCTCTACAACCAATGTGATGCGGGAGGAGGGAAATACCCTTAGAAGAAATGGGACTTGAGTTTGAGTTTGAAGGAAGAAGAAACACGGCGAATACAGATATAATTTCTTTTTACTCAAAATACTCACAAAAAAACATAGCAAAAGCTGAAAATCCTTTCCGGTTTCCGATTCGCGCCGTACGCTTTGATTTACGATGCTATTATGAACCGAAAAAGATTTTTAAGTAGATTTCTTTTTTACGGCGATACAAAGAGCGAAAATTGCTCACCTAAACTGTAAACCTCTTTGTCGTTGATGCCGATAGAAACATCGGTTGCTTGTGTGATTTGGTTGGTTTTGCCTACCGACATCAAAAGGAACTTGCGTGAGGCTTCTTTTTTCTACCCATGTCCCTCTCTCAGGCGCATACGCTCCGACAAATGACTGTCCATACCCCGGCACGCAATTCCAAAACAAGCCGCATGAAGAACTTCGTTACGGATATAAATTTTTCAGGTTTTTCAATATAAGTTCTGTTGTCCGACGGAGGTTCTCGGTGTTTTTGCAAGGCATAATATTCAATAGAAACGCCGTCTTCTTGCAAAAGTAAGGGCATATTGTTGTCAAACTCCGAAGGGTCGTAGCTTCGAAAGGCTGCACGGCATAGTGATATACGCTTCTGAAAGGCGAAAATAAAGAAACACCCGCTGCCTATTTCCGGCTGAAAATAGCGATTTTACCAAGAATTATAGGCACTAAAAACGGAATTTCAAGGCTGTTTGTAATTAATACGCAACGGATTTTTACTTCGCCATTCGGATAGCGTAAGGCGTATTGACATTTTCAAAGTAATAATTTTTCGGTATAATACAATCCCTTTGCAGACCAGCCCTTCGTCAACTGATAGCAAACACTCATACCCGGCGGTAGTGCCGTAGCGGATTTCGTCGTGACTCAAACCGCCGCCTTTTTCTGCTCGCGCACAACCGTTTTGGGTGCCGACCAATTACCTAAAAGCCCCAAATCTGCGCCTACTTCCCATTTAGAGGCGGCGCGGCGCGGCAACAATTCGGGCTTTACAAAAGGCGAAAGTGTAGCTGTCAGAGGTATTGTCGTCAAAGGGCAAAAGCAGAAAACAAGGGCGGTATTTCTGCAAAACGGCGACAGTATTTATTGCTTCACTTGCTGTGGCAGCGGTTATTGGTCATCTCCGGCACCGCAGCAGCAGACGAAGACCAAATAAGACGCGATACTTTCTTCTGTGTGGGTATTTTTTGGTGATGAGGGGCTTGCTGTGGGTGTGTTTTCTTCATGTTCATTCTTTCTGGGAGCCCCTGAAGGCGACAACGAAGAATGCTTTTCAGATGCAGCGGGTTGCAGCAAACTCATTTCGCTGTCGGCTGCTGTTCATTGAGGACTGGGCGGCACTTGACAGTTACCGCCTCTGTTTTTTACAAATGATTGTGCTGCTATTTGGGGCAATTTGCTGTTGTTGCGTTATCTTGCTTCGTTGCAATATTATCAGATGCAGTGTTATTGCCGTTATTATGCGGTGTAGCAGAGGAAGGGAACAGAAAAGTGCCGATATTTTGTTCCTGATAAATAGTATTTTGATAAGTAAAACCTATTTTCAAACGCAGTAGCAACAAAGCAGCCACTGCTGCACGCTGCGTAACAGCGATAATTTTGGTACTCAATTGCCGCCGTATGCCGTGCTAGTATTGCTCTTGATAGGGGCTTCGTAGCCCGACGGTTTTTGCGCACTTAAGTATCCACTGAATGATGCAAAGACGGATTTTTCATCTAAGCGTTGCGCAATTTTATCCCAAGCTCCCTCTTCAAGGTGCTTCGTGCTATAAGAAGTTTTGTTTGAAAAAATCGTCTAAAAAATGTCGGTCGTTCATCGTTACTTACAAAAAGTCAAGAAAAATATATCGTTTTTAAAAAAGAGATGACTTGAAAAAAGCATTAGGTTTAGTTTTTGAACAAAAAACTATCTGATATTAAAATTAAATTTCCAACTCGAGCGGCATAGTCTGTAAGCGTGCGCGGGCTTTGGACAAATTGGATTTGGACGCTCCTTCTTTGATACCCAACAGTTCGCCGATTTCGCGGTGGTTGTAACCTTCTATGGCGTATAAGTTGAAAACAGCGCGATAAGCGGGACTTAGTTTTTGTACCAATTTCAAAATATCTTCAGCCGACAAATTGGCGTGTATATTTCCTGTTCGGGACTCATATATGCCTCCAATTCCACATCATGGTATTTTTATTGCGCCGATAAGTGTCAATAGCATTGTTAATCATAATACGCCGTATCAACTCTCAAAGAATAAGTAGGGTTCGTAGCGATGTAAATTATTAAAACCTTCACGAAACCCTCACGCTCAACAAATCTTCTGCTTCTTCGCGGTTTCCCGGCATAAGCGCAAACACACTCACATCATCTTACCATAAAATGCGTCATACAGCCGCTTTTGGGCGGCCGATCATGATGGAGGCAAGCTGTTAAAGATGCTGTTCGTCTGTCAGTTTCAAGGCAATGTGCGTCGGAAGATGCAAGGGCGATACGCGAGCATGAATTGCTGATAAAAACGTAAAATTAATAAAAACGTTGCTTTGGCGGCAGAAAAAAACACGTTTTTTACGTTTTGAAAAATGATAACCTACGCTTACTTGCTGTGTTTGTCATCACTTTTAAATAATACATTCCGCTTTGAAGATCGCCTGTAAAAATTCGTGCTGCAAGTCGGTATTTGTAAGGTTTTGTACAATTTTTCCTGAGATATCATACAGAAAAGCGGCAATAACCCGGTGCTTCAAGTAGGTGCTGTGCTTTTGGATATAAATAAAATCTTTGCTCGGATTGGAAAGAGGGGGCGGGGCATCGGAAATTGCGGGTGCAGGCTCAACCGCTAAAAAGTATTTCAATGTTTTGATATACTATACTCTGCTGCTATAGAGATCATTTAAATTGCCGCCTCCGACAAAAATTTTTCCATCAAATTCGCAGACACTCTCTGCATTGCGGAAAACCACCACCGAGCGTGTCAATATTTTCACGCCGTCAAACACACAAATATTAAACGCCTCGTGGTACATGCGTGGAGTCGGTGTTTACTTGACTGAATCCGTGATATAAGTTGGTTTGTTTACAATATCTAAACTATGTACAAAAAAATAAGGCACTTCTTCACCCGGATAATGAAAATCGGGGTTTACCCACTGTGTGTCGTCCCATTTGGCAATGCCCGAAATGTTGGATGATGCGCCACTCGTCAAAAACTCCCCGCAGGCATACAATTCGTTTTTGTATTCGGTGGCTTTGTAGGCGGGTTTGTAAAGCCACCGCCGAAGGCAACCATTCAGTGCCGTTCAGCGTGCGATGCCGTTGCACTGCACTGCCCGCTTTTAAAGCTCCCGTTACGACAATATCTCCTTCAAACACAGACAAGCCGTGTGGCGCAATGAGAGAACACCTGCGTAAAATTCCGTCAAACCGCTGCCCAAGGTTCCCAATCGCTGCCATTCCAGCAGGCGATATTGTTGTAGCCGCTTTGAGAGCCGATTTGGTAAAATCGCCCGCCACCCGGTTGCCCCTGAAACTCCGCTATATCGTAGAGAGTAGCAGGCACTGAAGATCCTAAATTTCTAAAGCCTTTTCCCTACTTTCCCATTCGTTGAGTTGGCTGTTGAGGCGATACATAATTGGAGTCTGTGTTAGAGCCATAGAGGACGCAATAAATTTGATTGTTGATAACTTTGATAGCGTGTTGGGTGTGGACGAGCCCGCACTGCCCACCTGCTCCCACTGTTCGCCGTTCCATACCGCCATGGTTGGCAGACACGCCGCACCTCTCCGTAAAATCGGTTACATACAGCTTACCTTCAAAGGTGCAAAATCAACCACAAAGCCATTGCCCTGTTCGCCATTTTCGTCGGTACAAAGTGCTTCCAAACTGGGCTGATACAGCAAAAGAAAAAAATGAAAAAGAAAAATGGCGTACAAAATTCTCATAATTTTCAACTTGTATTTTAGATGAATAAAAAAGATAAGACAAAAGTATATCCAAAGCAGTGAAACATACTGATATCGTCATTAAATATGACAGAAAAATGACAAGACATTTTTATTACTGTATTTCGGGGCTTCGGCAGGTTCAGTTCTTGGTTTTTACTGGTCAAGAAAATTCAATATCTCCCAAAACTAAAAAAAGTTTTTTTTCATATATGTCGATAAAAAAGCTATCTTTGCACCCTGTTTTATTAAACATATTTTATAACATTTTAAAAACAAGCAAAAAATCTCGTGAGCGAATTAGAAAATCCATTATTTAACGAAACGGAGCAGAGCCGTGATTCTGTAAGTCCGCAACCCGAAATCACCAATGAAAGTGCGGGTTGGCACAAGAAGATAATCTGTTCAGGGAAGAAGAACCGATTAAAAAGCCCCCAAAGAATCTGTTTTAGGATTGTTGGGAGGAGTGATGAAAAAATTCTCATTTTAGATGATGAGCGCGAACGTTTAAAAAACACCCCCCACGATGCTTTTGACTGGGAAGGCGGCAACCTGCAACGTTTACCTTACACCACCTCGGAAGTGGAGCGTTTGACCGACCAATATGACCGCACTTTCAAAAACATCAACGATCAGGAAATCGTAGATGGCGTAGTGGAGTCCGTTACTCTTAATGATGTGGTATTGAACATCGGTTTTAAATCGGACGGATTGATTCCGCGCTCCACTTGGGCAAAACGATGGAGTTTAAGGTGGTAAAAATCAACGAAATCATCAAAAACGCCGTACTCTCACATAAAGCCATCATTGAAGGCGATATGGAACAGCAACATAAAGACATTATCGGCAAGCTCGAAAAGGTCAGGTGTTGGAAGGCACTATCAAAAACATCACCGACTTCGGCGCATTCATTGATTTGGGCGGCGTGGACGGCTTGTTGTATATCACCGATATTTCGTGGGGACGTATCACACACCCGAACGAAGTGTTGGAAAACGGACAAAAAAGTAATGTGGTGGTATTGGATTATGACGACAACAAAAAACGTATCTCTTTGGGCTTAAAACAATTACAAGCTTACCCGCCAGGACGTTTTAGAACAAAAGTATGGTTATCAATTCAAGGTAAGAGGTCGTATTGTGAACATAGAAACTACGGAGCTTTCTTGGAAATTACCTGGGTGTAGAAGGATTAATTCACATTTCGGAGGTTTCTTGGAGCAACCAACCTATCAATTCAAAAGAATACTTCAAGTTGGGTGAAATGTACGAAGCCGTAGTGGTTACTTTGGATAGAGATGAGCGCAAAATGTCTTTGTCTATCAAACAACTCACTCCCGACCGCTGGACGAATGTAAAAAGAAAAATATCAAACCAACAGCCGCCACCGGTATCGTGCGCAATATTACTCCTTATGGCGTATTTGTAGAGTTGGAAGAAGGTATCGGCGGTATGGTGCATATTTCTGACCTTTCGTGGACAAAACGCTACAATCACCCTTCGGAATTTGTAAAAGTTGGCGATAATTTGGAGATAGTTGTATTGGATATTGATGAAGAAGGACGCAAAATGTCGCTCGGGCACAAACAAGTAGAAGAAGATCCGTGGGATACTTTTGAAACCTTGTTCCCCATCGGTTCGCAGCATAGCGGTACAGTGATGCGCAAAGACGAGAAAGGTGCTGTTATTGCTTTGCCCTATGGTGTAGAAGCGTATGTGCCTGCCAAACATTTGCGAAAAGAAGACGGCAGCAGCGTACAGGCTGAAGAAGCTTTGCAGTTTGTAATTATTGAGTTTAACCGTGACGACAAACGCATCATTGCTTCGCACAGCGACTTGTTCAAAAAGAACGCCCTAAAACGGAAGAAAAAGGCAGCCCTCGCAAAGCAGCCCTAGAAAAGAAGCCACTTCGCGCAGTCCGCCGACAACGAAAAAAACTACTTTGGGCGAGTTAGATGTATTGGCGAAATTGAAACAAAAAATGGAAGCCAACGAAAAAAAGGATAAATAATCTATCGTTTTCTATATCCAAATCCCCTTGTTTTTGTACGAAAGCAAGGGGATTTTTTTAATTTTATAAAAAAATAAATACCTTTAAAAACAAGATTATAATTTAACTTATTATTCAATTTTTTGCGTTGTAGTGAAATAATAAGTGCCAAAAAATTAAGTAATTCTATAACTGTATAAAAAATTAGGCTATTTTTGTTGTTTTATTAACACATATTATGGCAGCCGCTAAACCCAAGTCAAAACCGAAACAACAAGAGGTACTGTTTCCGCAAATGAGCGACCATCAGTTTAATCAGTTGATGGGCGTAGGAATAGTGTTTGTTGCAATCTGTATTTTTATTGCTTTTTTTTCCTACCTCTCTACATGGAAAGACGATCAAAGTGCTATCTTGAACCAATCGGCTTTTGATTTTCTGTTGGGTGGCGAACATATTGTATATAACAGTTTGGGGCGTTTGGGAGCTTTAATTTCGCATTTATTTTTCTATCGCTTATTTGGTGTTTCCTCTTTTGCACTTGCTGCTCTATTGTTGCTGGCGGGGATAGATTTGGTAGCTCCGCGTTTGCACATTCCTTTGCGTCGCTATACATTTAATGTGGTGTTGATGGCGGTAATTCTGTCGTTGGCATTGGGGCATTTCACCAAAGGCAGCGATTTTCCGTATGGCGGCGGCTTCGGCACTATTTTGGCTTCGGCGATTTACGGCTTTTTGGGTTGGGGTGCACCGGTTTTGTTTATCTGTCTGCTGGTAGCTCTGTTTTTGTACCTTTTTGGTATCGGTTTAGATGAATTTCTGGCGCAGGTATATTGGGTAATACAACAGACTTATGAGCAGTTTATTCAGGTGTTTTTTTCAGGGAAAAAAAACACTTCGGCTACTGCCAACAGCACCACATTTACAAAAAAAGAAAAACTTGCAACATCGGTTGCCGAAACAGATATTGCCGCCGAAGGAGTGGAAGATAACACAATGACACAAATACCCAAGGCAGTAGTAAACGAAGAAATAGATATGCAGGCGGTAAAGAGCAGAGGTAAAAATTTAATAGACGTACTGGCAGAGCAAAACCAGCAGAATAATCCCAAATCATTACACGAAGATTTGATGCTGGATATTGAATTTTCGCGCAAACCTGCGCCATCTTCTCCGCAAAGCGATACCACACCGCCGCCAAAAACTGCCGCTGACAGCAAAGAAACGGCAGATACACCCTTGTTTTCGCCAGAATTACTGAAAGACTATGACCCGCGCGAAGATTTGTCTTATTATACGTTTCCTGCGGTGGAGTTGCTCAACGATTACGGACAGCAGGAAGTGAGCATCAACGAGGAGGAACTGAAAGCAAATAAAAACCTCATCGTAAAAACATTGAGCGAATTTTCTATTGAAATTCAAAGATAAAAGCAACGGTAGGCTCTACCATTACATTATACGAAATTGTACCTGCTCCGGGGGTGCGCATTGCCCGTATCAAGAGCCACGAGCCGGATA
Organism: Sphingobacteriales bacterium; assembly: GCA_016711285.1. Classification (NCBI taxonomy): domain Bacteria; kingdom Pseudomonadati; phylum Bacteroidota; class Sphingobacteriia; order Sphingobacteriales; species Sphingobacteriales bacterium. The sequence continues at coordinate 12,287 of JADJTG010000011.1, read as the reverse complement.
TGGCTTTGCGTTTGGCAGCTTTGGGGATTCGCATTATAGCCCCTATTCCAGGCAAAGGCACTATCGGAATAGAAGTACCCAACCACCACAAAGAAGTGGTGTCTTTGCGGAGTATCATTGAATCCGAAGCATTTCAAAACTGCAATTACGATTTGCCAATCGCTTTGGGAACAAGCATCACGCACGGCGATTATATCTCTGACCTCGCCAAAATGCCACATTTACTGATGGCAGGTGCTACCGGACAAGGGAAATCGGTGGGAATTAATGCAATATTGCTGTCGTTGCTGTATAAAAAGCACCCTTCCGAAATTAAATTTGTAATGATTGACCCCAAAAAGGTGGAGCTTTCTATTTACGAAAGTATCAAAAATCATTATTTGGCGGCACTGCCAAACGAGGAAGATTGCATTATTACCGACACCAAAAAGGTTATCAATACGCTCAATGCGCTGTGTGTGGAAATGGACAACCGCTACAATTTGCTAAAAAATGCGGCGGTGCGCAATGTAAAAGAATACAACGCTAAATTTACCAAACGCCGCCTCAATCCCGAAAACGGACATCAATATTTGCCCTATATTATATTGGTGATTGATGAATTTGCAGATTTGATAATGACGGCGGGCAAAGATATTGAATTGCCGCTCACACGCTTGGCGCAATTGGCGCGGGCGGTGGGTATTCATTTGGTAATAGCCACACAACGCCCTACCGTAAACATCATCACAGGAACAATCAAAGCCAACTTTCCGGTGCGTATTGCCTTTCGGGTATCTTCAAAAACTGATTCACGCACTATTTTGGACGATAGCGGCGCAGAGCAGTTGATCGGTCGCGGCGATATGCTGCTGCTGGCAGGAGCCGATACCATTCGTTTGCAGTGTGCCTTTGTAGATACGCCCGAAGTAGAGCGCATTATTGCCCATATCACACGGCAAACGGGCTATGGTGCGCCATTTGAGTTGCCCGAATATGCCGCAGATGATAGCGGCGGCGGTAAAGATGGGCTGTTGCTGCAAGAGCGCGATGCCCTTTTTGATGAAGCCGCCGCCTTGATTGTATCGGCACAGATAGGTTCTACTTCGCTCATACAACGCAAAATGAAATTAGGCTACAACCGTGCCGGACGCTTGATGGATCAATTGGAGGCAGCCGGAGTTGTAGGTCCCAATCTCGGCAGCAAACCCCGCGAAGTATTAATAAAAGATTTGATAGATTTGGAGCAGTTTTTGAATAAAATTTCCTCCTGACGGCACAAAAATTTAAATTAAACTGGAGGTTATTCAAATTTCAAATACGGAGTAATGAATAAAATTGATTTACAAAAGCTATAAATATCAATAAGTATTAAACCGTACTTTTTATAACTTTTTCGGATATTTCTTGATACCAAGAATTTCTGATGTTATAAGCCAATGTGTTGATATAATGAACATCGGGAAGGGGGCGCAAAGTAGAATTTTCAAAAGTTTGCTCCATTTTTTGCTGTCGTTCTTCTGCCATTGCCAAAAGTTCTTCATACTCGTATTTCCCTGATTTTATTTCCAATAAAAAGTCTCTGTTGGGTCGCCTTACATTGATTTGCTGTTGGCTGCCAATTTCGCAAGCCATTTCCAATAAGCGAAAAACGTGCATCATATTTTTAGCATCATAATTTTTGCCGTGTTGTTGAGTATTGTTGTACCTTTCTTCGTTTCGTTTTTCGACCCAATCCCAATATTCGCGATAATCTTTGCAATAGGAGGAATAAGCATCTCTGTTAAAGTACATCAAAGCCTCTTGTTGCGAGCCTTTTGGAATAGAACTCAAACACACTTCATTGGAAGCATCATTTTTGATAATACCATTAAAATTTTCGATTTTGCTATAAAATAAGCCATAAATATCCTTCATATTTGAGATATTGATCAAGCCGCAATGCTCTTGTTTCCAATTTTTTAGTTCCAAAAATTTTTGCAATGAAACAGAACCTTGTTGATAACTGACATAGCAAAAAGAAAGAATATTTTTTCTTTCTTTTTCCATCGGATTGACGATTTTTTTCTTCAGCCCCTTTGCTTTTTTGATTTGAGATAAAGCGAACTTTCCAAAAGTATCTTTACAAAGTTTTGATAAAATGCGTGAATTATCTATTTCGTCTAAACTTGGGTGCCTGTAAAGAACAGCGTCTTTAGGCGTGTTTAATAGCTCCAAAATATTAGGATTATTCACAGAAAGCAACTGCATAAATCGTCCTAATTCGTAATAAACAATATCATTTGTTTCATTATTTACTTGTTCTATGTAGTTCAATCCATAAAAATCCGACTTTGGCAATACAAAAACGCCTTTTATATCTGTATCAGAAGTCGGCGTATCCAATCCATATACTTTGCTGCCGCTGATACATTCCAAAATAATCAACCCTTTTTCTTTTAATTCTTGTATTGTCATTTTAAGGCGTAAGCGTTTTTACAAAAAAAGAATTCAAATCTTCAATTTGCCCTTTTGATGCGGGTAAACTTTTGGCTTCATTTTCTGCTTTTAAAATAATTTTTTCAATATATTGATTGATTTCTTTTTCCTGAAAATGAAGATAAGTTTCGCTTTTAGTGGCTTTTAAAGCAATCAAATCGTTTATTTTTTCTTTAAAATGTGTTGAGAAATTCAAATTTTCCAACATTATACCAAACGCTATCGGGGGCATCGTTTCTTTTTCCAAAATCCATTCGCAGGCGGTAGCGGTTCTTAAAGCATAAAAAAGTTTTTTCAGTTTTACTTCTTCTTTTTGCTGTACTTCGCCATACATATTTTTCGCCATACTCAAATAATGATGCATGGTAGCAATTTTTGAATAACAAGTAGTCGCTAAATTCTTTATTCCCTCCAAAAATGCTTGATTTTCAATGTAAACCACAGGCGATTGAATTCTTTCTAATAAAGAAGCATTTGATTTCCAGAGCAAATTCAGTGTTTTTCTTAAGTCCCAGCCCGATAAATCCATTTCATTATTATCAAACATCAATTCAATTGTGTCTTTTTTTTCGCTCAAACTTAAATACCAATCTTTATGATGCTTATAAATAAAACGTACATCATAATCGCTATCAGGCGAAGGAAAACCCCACGCACGCGAACCTGTTTCACACGCTAAAAGAATTTGGATATTATATTCCTTTTCAACGTTGCGAAGTTTTTCAATGATTTTATTTTTCATCTTATCCATTATTGGGCATACAAATTCACCTTTCCGTCTGCTTTTTTATCCACCACAATAGCCAAAGCCGGCTTGATAGTATAAGTTTGTGGCTCCCCCTTTTGTATATGGTAATAAAAATTAATTTCGTTGTGCTCGTTTTTTTGCAGGCGAACCGCTTCTATGGTGGTGTTGAGGTTGGTTTCGGGCAGCACAACAGCAATCACATACTGTTTAGAAAAATCAATATCGGTGGGTTTTCCTGCTTCGCCCATCGTGGTTGCCGCCCCGAAAATACTTTGAAACTGTTCGGCAGTTTCAATTTTGGGGTTGTCCAGCCGACTAATGGAGTGCTTGACAAAATAATTTTTAGCTATCGCAAATGAAATATCTTCTTTTGCTGTGGCGGTATTGTGGGTCGCTCCAGCTTCTACATTATCTTCTGCCGTTGGTGAAGCAGAATTTTGTGGCGGAGTAGTGGGTTGGCAGGCAGAAAGGAATACCAACAGCATAATTTGGATAAATTTATTTTTCATCATAAAATAAAACAGAGTGCAAAAGTGTAAATATTTTTTTTTAAATTCATATTTTATGAACACTAATAAAACTATCTTTTTTAGCTATAAAATGGCTACCTTTACAGCCTGAAATAAATACAGAGAGAGTGTATTAGTTTTGTTATGTTTTTCTCATTGCTGCATACAACGACGCTACCATAATTATATATGTACTACAATAACAAAGTTTTACTTTTGATTTTAGACGGTTGGGGGCACGGCAAAACACGCCGTGCCGATGCCATTGCGAATGCCAATACTCCTTTTGTAAGCAGCTTGTACAACAGCTACAGCAACGCCGAACTCACCACACATGGCGAAGCGGTAGGTTTGCCTTTTGGACAAATGGGCAACTCCGAAGTAGGTCATTTGAATATAGGGGCGGGGCGTGCCGTACTGCAAGATTTGTTGAAGTTGAACCGCGCCGTAGAAGACGGCTCCCTTTTTGAAGAGGAGACTTTGCTAAATTTGGTTCAATATGCCAAAAGTCAACAAAAGCCGGTACATCTGTTGGGCTTGGTTTCCGAAGGCGGCGTACATTCACACAGCAGCCATCTCAAAGCACTTTGCGATTTCTTTGTACGGCACGAAGTAGAGAATATATTTATACATGCCTTCACGGACGGGCGCGACACCGACCCGCACAGCGGAGCTGAATATTTGCAGGATATACAGAATTACATACAATTTTATCCCAACATCAAAATTGCTTCGGTGATAGGACGTTACTACGCAATGGACAGAGATAAACGATGGGAGCGCGTGAAGAAAGCCTATGATCTGCTGGTACACGGTATCGGCACACCGGCAGAGAGTGCGGTGCGTGCGGTGCAGGAGTCGCATCGTGCCGGAGTTACAGATGAGTTTGTGTTGCCGATTGTATGTGTAGATAAGGAAACACGCCGCCCGCTTACTACGATTCAACAGGGCGATGCAGTGTTGTGTTTTAATTTTCGCACCGACCGTTGCCGTGAAATCACACAATGCCTCACACAAATGCCTTTTGAAGAATACGGTATGCAGCCTCTGGATTTGTATTATGTGACGATGACAGAGTACGATAAAACTTTTAAAAATGTAAAGGTTGTACTGGAAGAGAAAAACCTGACCAACACTTTGGGCGAAGTATTGGAACAACATCAAAAAACACAGTTGCGAGTTGCCGAAACCGAAAAATATCCGCATGTTACTTTTTTCTTTTCAGGTGGGCGCGAAATGCCCTTTAAAGGCGAAGACCGCATTTTGGTGGCATCGCCCAAAGTAGCCACCTACGACCTGCAACCGGAGATGAGCGTGTACGAAGTAACCGAGCAAGTGTGTAATTATTTAGACCACAACAAACCAAATTTTGTGTGTATCAATTTTGCCAACGCCGATATGGTCGGGCATACCGGCGTATGGAGTGCCGTTGTAAAGGCGGTTGAAAGTGTAGATGCCTGTGCCCGACAAGTAGTAGAGAAAGCCTTATCGCTTCAATATTCAGTTTTTATTATCGCTGACCACGGCAATGCCGATTTAATGAAAAACGAAGACGATACCCCCAATACGGCACATACCAAAAATCCGGTTCCTGTGTTTTTTGTAGATAATAAATTTCACCCGCGCCTCAAAAATGGTGTACTTGCCGACATCGCCCCGAGTATCCTCCAATTAATGCAAATACCCATACCCGCCGAAATGAGCGGCATCTCCTTGTTCGACGAATAAATTTACGGATGGTTTCCAATATTTTCCTTTGCACCCAAAAGTAGGTGCTTTTTGTTTTATATATGTAAATATATTAAATACTGTTTGTTTTTATTTAATATTTAATGTGTTAAATATTTAGACATTAGATGTCATTAAATGAAATGTTTTTGAGTGACCTCATTTAAATAAAACAGTCTATTAAAAGTTATAGAATAAGACATGATTGGTGTATATTATTTTATACATTTTATTTTTTATCATATTAAATGTGTGTATAAATGCTTAATAATCAATATTAAAAATATAGAATGTGTAGTATATATAATAATAGTCACATAGTGCCTATTATTTAAGAAATGCACGTTCTAATTTTGCTTGGTGATAGGTGCATTTCGCATACTACTCAAGTATGAATTTAGACGATAAATTATTTAAAAATAAATTATTTAATTACTAATAATCAAAGTACAATGAGAGAAAAAATTTATTACTTAACCAAAAAGTCTGCTTTCCTATGGCAGCACTCAATCAGGCGGCTATTGAGCCTGTTGTTGTTGCTAGGCGGGCTTAGTATGCATGGCTCATTACAAGCACAGGAACTTCCTGATAATTGTAATGAATTCGTATTGTTGGTATCCGAATTAAATGCTAATCCGAATACCACTCTGTATGATTATGCCGATCCTACCCAGCAATTGTTCAATCAATGTATTGGACCCGATTTGGGGGGGGGCGAAGGTATTGCAGTAGATCCTAATTCCAAAAGGATTTATATTGGAAATAATGACAATCAAACTGTTGAGGTGTGGGATGGTACTACACAACAATTGGTTGATGTATTTCCCATTGATGGAGGGCTATTGGATATAAGTTTGTCCACAGATTATCAAACACTTTATGTGGCATCTTATTCTAGCATACATGTTTATGATGCCCTGTCTGCGACACTTCTAAATACCTGTGACCTGAACGCTTATACGCAAGGTTCAGGCGTATGGGGGATAGCAGAGTCACCTATAAATGGATACCTTTATGTTTCTTATGGTTGGCGTTATGCTGGAACTACAGGTATATTGGTAATAAATCCGGATAATTGTCAAGTTATTTCCACAATAGGATTATCAACTACTGCAGGTACATATCCTGTCGGATTTCTCGGTATTGCCATGCAAAATGACGGTACTTTTTGGGCTGTTCGTAATAATCTAAGCGGGGATCAGGACTATATCATACATTATAGTGCTACCGGTGAAATACTTAAACAATGTGCAGTAAATACAAACAGCCTCTGGGATATTGCCATTGGTCCTGATGACAATTTGTATGTTACCTCTTATGCTGGAGCTGAGGTTATCAAAGTAGATAGAAATACCTGTGTGAATAGCAATTATTTACAAATCTCAAATGAGTTATCCAAAGGTCTAGCATTTGGTTGTAGAGAGGTTATTTGCCAAGTACCTTGTCCAACTATTACCATTTCTTCGAGCCAAACACAACCTACTTGCGAAAGTCCCAACGGAGGTTCGTCGGTTATTACTGCTTCGGGTGGTGTAAGTCCTTATGATTTTATTATTAAAAAAGGCACAACTACTGTAGCCAGTGGCACAGCAAATACATCTTACACAGCCACTAACCTTTCGGCAGGTACATATTCAGTATATGTCCAAGATGCAAATGGTTGTGAAAAAAAATAGTTATACGTTTACTTTGAATGCACCAACCGGCTGTAGCTGTGAGGTGTTTTATTCTGTTATAGATGCTTCTTGCGGACAATGTAACGGAGAAGTAGTATTAGATGCACCTGATGCATAATCAACGGACAAAATCAATGGTACTTTGAATTTTTAATAATGGTACTGCCACAGCACCAGTAGCTAAAATTAATGCTACCTATAATCCACCTGAAAGTTTTGAACAACTTTGTCCGGGTACTTATTCAGTAAAAGTAACCGGTAAAGCAGGTGCTATTAATGGTTGTATTCAAACGATTCCTAATATCATAGTTGGTGGAGGTACCAGCCCACAAGTGACCATTGTTCCTTCGGGAACACCTACTTGCGGCGGCTCTAATATTACACTAACAGCAACCATCAATGGCGGTACTCCTCCGGTAACTTACTCTTGGAGTAATGGTGCAACAGGGGCAAGTATCAGTGTAGGTTCAGGTACTTATACAGTTACGGTTACAGATGCCGAAGGCTGTACTGGAACGGCTACTTATAGCATAAGTATTCCTTCCGCACCTACTGTAACCATTGCAGCTTCTGGATCGGCAAGTTGTACAGGTGGCACTGGTGGTGCCACTTTAACAGCCAATGTAACAAGCGGTACAGCACCCTATACTTATTTATGGAGTACCGGAGCCACTACACAAAGTATTAGTAGTGTAGCAGCAGGTACTTATACTGTTACAGTAAAAGACTCTAAAGGTTGCGAAGATGAAGCAACTTATACGGTAGGAACTCCTAATCCGCCAACAGCAAGTATTTCTGCTACAGGTTCGGCAAGTTGCCAACCTGGCACTGGCGGTGCAACTTTAACGGCTTCTGCTACAGGTGGCTCTGCTCCATATACATATATGTGGAGTACGGGAGCTACAACGGCAGCTATCACTGTTACCGCGGCAGGCACTTATACCGTTACGGTAAAAGACTCTAAAGGTTGTGAAGATGAAGTAACCTATACATTAGCTCCCGCTAATGCACCTACAGCTGCAATTAGTGCCACTGGTACTCCGGGTTGTAATGGAGCAGGTAATGCTCAATTGACTGCTACGGCAACAGGCGGTACGGCTCCTTATACATATATGTGGAGTACAGGAGCTACGACAGCTTCTATTTCAGGTGTAGCAGCAGGTACTTATACTGTTACGGTAAAAGACTCTAAAGGTTGTGAAGATGATGCTACTTATACTTTGACAGATCCTTTAGCCCCTACAGTATCTATAGCCCCTACCGGAAATGTTACTTGTGATGGTGAGGGTGGCGTTACATTAACGGCTGCTGCTTCAGGAGGTAAATCACCTTATACCTATTTGTGGAGACCGGTGCTACCACACAAACTTTGACAAACGTAGGCGAAGGCACTTATCTTTTGACTGTAACTGATGCAAATAGTTGTACAGCAGAAGCATATTATACTATAAATGCACCTTCTCCTATTGTAGTAAATGTAATTGCAAAGACTGACGAAAGTTGTGATGGTAGTAATGACGGTGCAGCTACTGTAACTGCTACCGGCGGCACACCTGCCTATACTATCCAATGGTCTTTGGGCGGCACGGTAGTAAAAACAGGCGCAAGTGTAACCGGTTTGGCAGATGGTTTTTATACTGTTACTGTAACCGACAGCAAAGGTTGTAAGGGCTATGCCGAAGTAGAAATAGGTCAAGGTATTATTTTAGCACCTTCATTAGATATTGATGATGCAGAGTGTGGTAAAAATAATGGCTCTATTACTATTTCAGTAGGTAGCGCAGGTACTTATACCTACACCTTAAACCCAGGTAATGTTACAGCTACAAGCGGTTCTTCTTATACTTTCGAACAACTGGCGGGTGGTACTTATACCATTGAAGTAACTTCAACTGTCGGTTCTTGTTCTGAAACAATTTCTAATATTATTGTTTCGGACCAGACCAACCTGTAGTAGTATTCCAAAGTACACCCGTAAATTGCGAAAATAAAAATGGCAGCATCACAGCCACTGTAAGCGGTGGTTTATCTCCATACACCTATACTTGGAGTACCGGAAAAACAGAAACTATCTCTGGTGCTTCCACCATCAATAATTTAACTCCGGGTACTTATTTGCTCACCGTTGTAGATGCAGCAGGTTGTGAAGTGGAAGGGGCTTATAATTTAGATGAAAAAACACCGGTAGTCGTTACTATCGCTTCTAAAACAGACGAGGTATGTGCCGGAGCAAATGACGGTACTGCTTCTGTATTGATTAGCGGCGGCAGCGGCACTTATGCTACCATAGAATGGAAACTCAACGGAACCACCGTAAAAACAGGCACTAATGTAAGCGGCTTGGCAGACGGTTTTTATACGGTAGTTGTTACCGACAGCGAAGGTTGTAAAGGAACTGCTACCGTAGAAATAGGTCCGGGTTTGGAAGTCTCTCCTATTGTACAAGTAGAACCCGCTGATTGTGATAAAAATAATGGAACAATTACTGTATTGGCAGGTGCCCCAGGTAATTATACTTATGTATTAAATCCGGGTAATATTACTGCAACTACCGGTGCAAGTGCCGTATTTGAAAACTTAGCCGGCGGTACTTATAGCGTTACGGTTACTTCTTCCCAGGGTTGTAGCGGTACAGTAGAAGGTATCAATGTAGCCGGACCCGCTTCTCCAAGTGTTACGGCACAAATAGTAACGGAAGTAAATTGCCTCAATCAAGGTGGTTCTATTACGGCTACTGCTACGGGTAGTACACCTCCATATACATTTACATGGAGCAATGGTGTGAGCGAAGTAAAATCTACTGCTCTATACTTCTACTATTTCTAATTTATTGGCAGGTTCTTATGCTGTTACTGTAAAAGATGCAAATGATTGTGTTGCAGTAACAGGAAAAACATTGATGCCTACCACTCCTATTGATATTATCATCACCGGTGTAACTCACGAAACTTGTTATGGCGAAAATGATGGTACTGCTTCAGTGGAAGTAAGTGGCGGCTCACCTACTTATACCATTCTTTGGAAATTAAACGGGCAAACAGTTGCACAAGGCGCAAATGCCACCAACTTAAAACCCGGTTTTTATATTGTAGAAGTTACTGACAGCAAAGGCTGTAAAGAAACTATCAATTTGCAGATAGAGCCGGGCGTATCGCCTACTGCGGGCTCATTGATAGCACAAGAACCGGCTGACGGGCAAATTTGTTCCGAAGATAAGCTGACAGCCATTACAGCTACTCCTCCTACAATTCCTGTAGGTTATCAAGCAGCCTATCTGCTTTCTAAAGATGGAGTTGTATTGGCAGTGAGTGCTATTCCTCAATTTGGTCCCGGTTTAGCTCCCGGCGACTACCAAATCCACACTTTGGTGTATCAATCTACTACCTTTAATATAGGAAGTATTATACCCAACTCTACAACTATCAGTTCAGTAAACAGCCAGTTGTTACAAGGCGGCGGCGATATTTGTGCCGCACTGTTGGTGAATGGTGCAATGTTTACCGTAGAAGACTGTAACGTAGATGTGGAACTCACCAAAACAGCCAGCGTTCCTGCGGTTCTTCAGTGAAAATCGGAGATACTTATACTTACACCTTAAGTGTTGTAAAAAAAGGTCCTAGTTTGGCTACGGAGTAGTGTAAGCGATGTGTTGCCTTCACAAAGTACAATTTGTATCTTCGGTAGCGGCATATTCCTCCGGCAACGGGCGAATGGAATGTAGGTAATTTGGCAGTAAATCAAACCAAAACACTTACAATTACCGTAACAGTAATTGCCGAAGGTGATATTTACAACAAAGCCGGAAGTAAGTGAAATGGATCAAACAGATATTGACTCTGGAGGCAACTTAGGTGATGCTCCTGCAGAAGATGATGAAGATGATTATCCATTAACAAGGTAGGTATTGTTGATTTAGAATTGCAAAAGATGTAAATCAATCGGTAGTGGGAGTAGGTGATGAAGTAACTTATACTATCACACTTACCAAACCAAGGTCCTTCTGATGCTACCGGTGTAACTGTATCAGACCAATTGCCTGCTCAATTGCAATATGTATCTTCCGATGCTACGCAAGGTACATTCAGTGGCAGCACTTGGAATGTAGGCGATTTAAATGCCGGAAAAACAGTTACTTTGGAAATTACAGCTTTGGTGCTTCAAGCAGGTAATATTATCAATATTGCACAAGTAGAAACCGTAGATCAAGAAGATGAAGATTCTACTCCGGGCAATGACGTGCCTACTGAAGACGACCAGGATGATGCACCTTTGCAAGCCAAACAAATTGATTTGGAATTAACCAAAACTGCAAATGCTACTGTAGTAAATGTAGGAGATACTTTGATTACACAAATTACTGTAAGCAATGAAGGTCCTTCTGATGCTACCGGCGTAAGCATATTGGATAATTTGCCAAGCGAAGTTCAATATGTTTCTTCTACAGCTTCTATTGGTGCTTACAATATTAATACAGGTATTTGGACAATCGGCGATTTAGCTGTGAACGGCGAAGCTACTTTAACCGTAAAAGTAAAAGTATTGGAAGCTGGTTCGTTTAAAAATGTAGCACAAGTAGCAACAGCTAACGAACCGGATATTGACTCAACTCCTAATAACGACAATGGTGACCAAAGTGAAGATGACGAAGATGCCGTTCCGGTAGAAGGTGCTCGCCGACTTATCATTGGATAAATCGGTAAATGCAACAACCGTAGGTGTTGGCGAAAACTTTGTTTATACTTTGGTAGTGACCAACGATGGTCCTTCCGCTGCAACAGGCGTGGAAGTAACCGACCAATTACCTGCCGAAGTACAATATGTAAGTGCTGACGGTACTTACAATGCTACTACAGGCATTTGGACAGTTGGAAACGTAGCCGTAGGAGAATCTAAAACATTGAACATCACTGTAAAAATGTTGGTAGAAGCTGACGGTATCGTAAACTATGCCGAAATTACCAACTCCGACCAACCGGACACAGACTCAGAAACCCAATAACGATAGCAATACCGAAGATGATGACGACCAAGTTATTATTGGTGGTATCGCCGCCATTGGAATTGGATAAAGTAGTAGATAAGTCAATAGTAAACTTAGGTGATACCGTTCGTTTTACTATTTTAGAAAATAACGGTGGTGCCAATGCTACCGGAGTTACAGTACTTGAC